>NZ_RBKY01000002.1 GCF_003634495.1 Nocardiopsis sp. Huas11
CCCAGAAGGTCGGGGAGTACTGCCGGATGGCGAGCAGCTCCTCGATGTCGTCCAGCGGGTCGCGGTAGGTAGGCTCGTCCTCGTACATCTGATCTCTCCTTGCAGGTGGATGGGATGTGCGAGAGCCCCGCCAGGGCGCCAATCCCGGGCGGGGCTCACTGCTGTGTAGGGCCTGGTCAGGCGACGGCGACCCTGTCGTCGGGGTAGGCCTTCGCGCAGCCATGCACGTCGGTGTCGAGGTAGCGGAAGTGCACCTGGAGGTAGCGGCCGGTGCGGGTGATGCCGGTGACCACCGCGCCGGGGTAGTCGGCCAGGAGCCGACGCGCGAGCCGCGCGCGGTCTCCGAAGTAGCCGTGGTTGATGGCGACCAGATCGCCCGAGCACAGCTGGTCAGCGGACTTCATGGGGCACTCCTTCGCGGTGGTGCGGTGTGGACCCTGGTGGTCCCCCAGACCCCACCGGGCAGGCCGGTGGGGACGGGCACCCCAGGGGGCGGGGTCAGATGAGGACGGGCATGTCCTCGTCGTCCTGGGCGTGCTCGGCCCGCTCCTGCATCTCCTGGAGCTGGACCAGCCGCTCGCGCACCTCGTCGGGGAGCGACGCCTCGGTCAGGCCGTACTCCAGGTCCGCGCACGCGTCCCGGATCTCCTGCACCTGGTGCTCGGCGGCGTCCAAATCGTCTTCCAGGCGGGCGCACCGGGCCTGGAGCTGTCGGATCACCAAGGCCTGGGCGAGGCGGTCGATCGCGCCGGTGACGACCAGGCGCTCCTGCACGACGCGGACGGTGTAGCCGGCCGCGGCGACCAGGTCGCGGGCCTCACCGATGTGGAAGCCGTGGACGTGCAGGATCGCTCCGGACCGGCACAGTCGGGACATGAGCACCACCGGGCGGGCAGTGGAGGCCATCTCGGCCGTGGCGATGATGTCGGCCAAGTCCTCGTTGGTGATGGGCATCGGACGGGTGAGGGTGATCGTCTCGGACATGGGTGTCCCCTTCTCGTGTGGGTGTGTGTGCTGGTCAGGCGGCGGTGACGTAGGTGGTGAGCAGTCGGCGGGCGCGGGGCCGGCGCGGAGCGGCGGCGGTCAGCAGCCTCGCCAGGCCCTGCCGGACGGCGCGCTCGGTGGTCCACTTCGTGACGATGCGGTCGACCACGTGGGCGGGGGCGGTGGTGATGCTCGCGACGGCGGCCCAGATACGGACCTGGTGGCGCTCGCGCCGCGCGGCCGGGGTGTCGTCCTCGGGGGTTTCGTCCGGGTGGTGCGGGGCGATCTGGCGGGTCTCGTCGGGGGAGGTCTGCTCGGGATAGATCCGCACCTCGGCGTGGTGCTCGGCGTCGGGGTTGGTGGGGGCGGGGGGCTGGGCGGTGTCGCCGGAGTCGCCCCAAATCTCGGCGATCATGTGGTCGCGTCCCGCGACGAGCATGAGCTCGCTGGCGCGGCGGCCGCCGGCGGCCTCGATCTCGTGGGCGATCCGCCAGTCGGTCTCGGTGGTGCCGCCCTCGGTGAGCAGCCGGATGACGTCGGCGCGGGTGACTCCCACGGTCTGAGCGATCTGAGCGATCGACGGCATCCTGTTCCTCCTCGTTGGCGAAGCGGCCTTGGCCAACAAGCTAACAGTTGATAGGCTTCCGATCAACTGTTAGGCAGAGATTCATCACAGAAAATCGCTGAGCTGCGGAAATGAGATACCGGTCTGTATGGATTCTGTTAGGTGGTCAGTAGGGTGACCAAGACCATCGGAACGATGAAGAAGCTGTGGTACATGGCAGAGGCCATGAGGCGGGAGGCCATGTACGAACGGGTTGCCCGAGCGATCCGCACAGACATCGAGGCAGGCCGGCTGCGTCACGGACAGGTGCTGCCGTCCACACGGGAGTTGGCGGCGGAGTGGCACACGAGCGTCCACACCATCAGCGAAGCCATGAGACTGCTGGTGGAAGACGGCAAGGTGGTCAGCAAGTCCCGCTCGCAACGGGTCGTGCACGCCCCAGACCACGAGGAGATTCGCGGAGAGGTTCACCGCTTGCAGAAGCCCGCGGTCATCCTGATCGGCGGCTATGCCGGGTCTGGCAAGAGCGAACTTGCACGCATGGTTGCTAGAGAAACCGGCTGGGCGGTCCTCGACAAGGACACGCTTAGTAGGCCGCTAGTCGAGGCTTCTCTAGAAGTACTTGGTCTGTCTCCTCACGACAGGGAGTCCGATACCTACCTGTCGAAGGTGCGTCCTCGTGAGTACGAAGCCCTGGCTGCCGCGATCGAAGAGCAGTTGGAGTGTGGGAACAGCGCGATCGCCAGCGCCCCGTTCCTTAAGGAGTTCACGGACGTCTCGTGGATCCACCGGGTGCAGGCCACATGTACCGCTCTCAACGCGGAGTCCATATTCGTGTGGGTTCGCTGCGATCCGCAGAGCATGCACACCTACATCCGGCGCCGCGGAGCTGCACGTGACGCGGCGAAGCTCGCTGCCTGGGATGACTACGTGTCCAACCTCGACCTCGACTTCCATCTGCCCGTGGAACACGTCGTCGTTGAGAACTCGCTGAGCAGCGCGCCGCTACAGGCTCAGGCCGCACAACTCGTGAAAGAGGCGATGAAAGCACGATGACGACGTGTGGAGTCCTGCTCTATGGGCCGCCAGCCTCAGGGAAGAGCACAATCACCCGGGAGCTGATCAAGGACAACAGGTTCAGGTTGTTCAGGCGTCTCAAGGCTGGTCCAGGCCGTCGCGATGAGTACCGCATGACCACTCTCGACCAGGTCGACGCCATGCGGGCGCGGGGAGACATCATTTGGGAGAACGAGAGATACGGCGCCCGGTACGTCGTGGATCGTCCTGGGCTCTCCCGGCTAGCCGATGCCGCGTGCATACCCATCGTCCATGTGGGCCAGGCGGCCGCAGTGGAGGCGCTGACGTCAGACCGGGCCGCCCTGGTCTGGCTCACCATCTCGTTGACGTGTCCGCGACCGGTGGCACAGACCCGGATCGCTGCCCGGGCCGCGGGAGACATGGAGGCCCGGATGGCGGCATGGGATGAGACCTCTGCGCTGCGCTCACCGGACGTGACCGTGGACACCAGCACCTGTTCTGCCCAGGAAGCAGCCTGTTGGATACGAAGCAGGATCCTCATGATCCGTACGGGAGACCTCAGAGCGCAGTGTGCTCAACCTGGCTAGAGTGCCAGGACAGCATGAAGGGCGGGGCCACAGGCCCCGCCCCGCAAAAGGAAGAAGGCCAGGAGTTAGCGCTCCCGGCCTTCCACAAGTCAACTGGCGGTTCATCCCCGACCAGACCTCATAGTCAACAGGACCACTGTACCCAATGGGTGCGGCTGGTCCACCGAGGTCCCGGGGATGGACGCCTGGAAAGGCGAACGTGTCCTCTAAGACTCCGCGTGCCAGCACGCGGGCCAAGTACAAGCTCAAGTTCAGCCCGTACCTGTGGGTGAAGCAGCTCGACATCGCCACGCCCGTGATTCACACGGTTGCTGAGGCGATCGCAGACGTCGTTGACCCTGACGGCTGTTACTGCTGGCTGAAGTACGACACCATCGCGCAGCGCGCCAAGCACGCCAGCAGGAGTGCAGCAGAGCGCTCTGTCAAGACGCTGTGTGAGTACAAGGTCACCCGCAAAATCACTGGTGCGCGGCGCTTCGAAATCCTGGACGCCATGGGCGCCTCCTACGAGCGCGACAAGCCCCCGACGGTGCTGGAGCTGCTGATCCCCGCCTCTGCGTACGGCTCCGAGCTGGCGCGGATCAATCTCATGCGGGCCGACCGAGGACGCCCGCCGATCACGCCCGAGTCCCGCCCTGACATCACCGGCCTGATCGGTGAGCTGCCTAAGAGCCGCTCCGACAAGGATCAACCTGCGCCTCAGCGGCGCAAGAAGGATGTGCGGGAGGCGGAGAAGGAGTTCAAGGAGCAGCAGCCCTCGCTGTATTCGGCACAGGATCTCGAAGGCCCACCTGAGGATCCCCACAAGGAGACCGGCACGTCTCTCAGACGTGCCGCCCCACGTCTCTCAGACGTGCCGCCCCACGTCTCTCAGACGTACAACCCTGGTGTAGTTCACCCCAGTGATGCTGACCCCGATTCCATTCCGTCCGTGGGTGGTCAACCACAGGAGGCATCGCCGCAGGTCAGCGCGCCGGACGGAGCGGATTTCAAGGGGGCAGCTCAGCAGGACGAGGACCAGGGCGTGCGGGACCCTGGCGGGGACGCTGCGCGCCCCGCTGAACCCGCTGCCGAGACGCCCGTACCGCCGTCTCCGGCGGAGCTGGTCGTGGACCAGCTCCTGGCGGAGACGGCCCGGCTGGGAGCCGATCCCCTCGGGGACCCGGCGGCCGACCGGCGGCGTCTGGTCGCGATGGCGCAAGCCGCCATCGACGCGGGCATGGCACCCGCACGGCTGCGTGAGATCGCCTCTGTGGGGCTGCACAACGTCCGACGCCAGTGGGCCCTAGCAACCCGCCTGGCGGACCCTGAGGCGTTCGCCAGCGTGCGCCAGGGCGCGTTTGGCGGGGTGCCCATGGGTGGCCCCGCCCTGGGGCCGCTGTGTGTGCTCCATCCGGGGTGCACGGCCGTAGATGCCCAGGGCCGGTGCGCCGAGTGCGGCGAGGCTGAGCGGGTGCGGGCGCTCTCGGCCGGCGAGGTGGTGGAGTACACCCGCGACGCGGACGGCGTCTGGCGCGACCACACCGGTGCCCCGGCCGCCGAGGGGGAGGAGTTCGCGGGGCTGAGCGAGGCTGAGATCGCCGACGAGATGGCCACGCGGGAGCGGATGCGCACCGAGTTGGAGGCCTCGCGTGTGCGGGCCAGGGAGCAGGCGGCCGCGCTCCGGGCGATGCTGGCCAAGCCACGCGAGGGCGAAGTCGAGGGGTCAACCGTCGTTTGACGACTCCCAGCTTTACAGCGTAAAGGTAATAACGGTGGTTCTGTCCGATTTTCACGGAGCCTGCGGGAGCAACGCTCCGTTGCCTCGCCTCGGGGTCGTGTCCTTCACAGGTGGCGGGCCACGGACTCCAGGTCCGCGAGGCGCTCGCGTCGGCGGTCGATGTCGTCGGCGACCAGGCGGCCGATCTCGTCGGCGGCGTCGGCCGGGATGCCGGCATCGGTCAGGGACTGGAGCATCCACGGGGTGGAGGCCTCCAGGGCGCGGGCCTCGGTGGTGCGCAGCCGCCACGCCAGACGGGCGGTGTCGCGCTGGGGCATGCCGGTGGCCGTGGCGGCCTGCGTGAGCCACAGCGGCACCGCGTGCGCGCTGAGCCAGTGCAGCGCCCACCCCTGCCATCCGGGCTCGGTCGGGGAGGGCATGCCCATCGGCCACTCGGCTGGCCGGTCCCTCCATGCACCCATGCTGACCAGCATAGATCCGGCCGCCTCAGGAGTTTGCGGGCCTTTCCCGGCGCCTGTCGGGAGGCTCATCGGCCGGGTGTGCGTAGGGCGTGAGCTGGCCGGAGCCGTGCGCATGCCCCGGCCCGTCAGGGCGGCCCCCCGATCGTGGGGGTCACCGGCCCCCCGGCGGACCGGGGGTTCGAGCCGGGCGGGGTTCCGGCGCGTGCAACGCTCCGTTGCGCTCGTCCGGTGTCGCGCCGGGTTCCCGTCCGGGGTGCGGGGGTCCAGGGGGCGGCGAGCCCCCTGGTACCACCAGTCGCCGACCCCGGCCGTCACCCCGTACATGCCTGTGGCCTGCCGTGATACGCCTCGCACTCATGCGAGATCCGACAGGCGTAGGAGCTATCGGCCGCGTTCGGAAGCTGTGCCTTTGGCGACCCGCCGTTCTGGCCGTGTTCATTTGTAACCAGCGTGTAACGGAGAACTTTCGAGCGCTTTTTTGAGTAGTTCTACCTGCGGTGATTACGCTATGCGACATGTCGGTTAGGAGGATGCCTGTGTATGTCCGCGCCTCTTTATGCGTGGATCGGCTTTTCGGCCGGTAGATTGCTGGGCAAGCGCCTCGGGGCTTGCGGCACTCTCCTCATCCCCGGCCATCAGTCCAGGACGACCGTCCGGTCGTTCCTGTGTCGAGAGCCCTTGGAGGCGCGATGAGGAAGTTCCTGTGCTGGAAGAGGAAGGGTCCTGACGACGGACACCCCTGGTGGCTGTGGAAGCTGCTGGCGGACATCGTCCGGACGCTGCTCGCCCTCTTCAGGCTGCTGATCTGGTGGCTTAGCGGGAACGGGGAAGGCCCCGGCGGAATCATTCGCTGATCCGCCAGGGCCCTCGGGAGGGGCTCGCGCAAGCCGCCAAGCAAAGTCGCGGGCCTCTCCTGCTTTGTGGGCGCCGTGCCTCCTGCTGTCCCCCGACAGGTCGGGCAGTGGACGCAAAACGCCGAAGATGTCCGATTTGCAGCGCCGACAACAGAGTACCCCGTATGGTCCGCGACACATCGCATTGTCAAAATCAATGTGGAGCGATGATCCTCACCCGACTCGCCCGGTGGGTCACACCCGTCTGCCGCTGCTCGATGGCGAGTACCTTCACGGCCGCGTTGCCGGCTACGCCTGTGCCTGCTGGGTTCGTCGAGCTACCGGGGATCTCGGCGACCTTCCTCTGCCGCTGAACCAGTGGCTGGTCTGTCCGCATGGGAGTACCACCAGGCCCCGGCCCCAGCGCCTACAGCTCCAGGCCGGGGGCGTTGCGCTCTGCGGCACGGTGGGCGGCCTGGCGCTGCTGGTGCTCGATGTACTCCTTCTGGGCCTGGGCCGCGCGCTCCTGGGCTGCCTGGCGCTCGGCGCGCTCGTGCTCGGGCATCTCCTCCCACGCGAGCTGGCGCCGTTCGGCGACGGTCATCTCGATCCGGTTCTCCTGTCCGGGGGGCCGGTAGCCGGGGGCGCTGGCCTCCAGGACGTGTCGGCGCATCATCCGGTCCATCTCCTCGCGGTCCAGGGCTCGCAGCTCCTCGCGGGTCAGGCCGCGCGCGGCCGCGATGGGCTCCATCCGCTCCAGCTCGGTCTCGCGGCGCTCGCGCTGAACGTCGGCCAGGTGCTGGCGCATGTCCTGGGTCTGGGCACCGGACCACAGCTCGTGGGACTGGGAGCGGGCCTCGCTGGCCTCCCGCATGACCTCGCGCAACCGCTCACCGACCCGCTCGTACTCGGCCCGGGCGGCCCTGGGCGTGGTGCCCTCCAGCAGCAGCTGGACGCGACCCGTGTCGTAGGCGCGCTCGCGGGCGGCCTGGGACTCCTCGCGCAGCTCGGGCAGCGACGCCTCCAGCTCGGCGGCGTGTCGGTTGAGTTCGGCGACCTGGTCGGCCACGGCCCGGCAGTGCGGGCCCTGCCCGGTGTGGACTTCCTCCAGGGTGAGCGGCCGCCAGGGGGTGGGCGCGTCGTCCTCACGTTCAGGGGCGTCGCGTTCGGCCTCGCGCGCACCAGTGCGCTCGGTCTCGGTCTGCGGGACCTCCTCGCGCACCGATGCGCTGGGGGTGCGGTCGTCGGCCGGCGCCTGCGCACGGTCGCGCTCGGCCTCTCGCGTCGGTGTTCGGTGCGGTTCGGGGCGGGCCGGGGCGACCGGTCCGATCGGCGGCGCCGCCCGCTCCAGCTCCTCCAGCACCAGCCCGGGCGGGTCCTGGGTGAGGGTGTCCGCGTACGCAGAGATGACCCGTGCGCACCGCTCTTCCTCCGTACGGGCCTGGCCCAGGCGTTGGCGGACCTCCGCCTTCTCCAGCTCCACAGCGGGCAGGTACAGGTCGGTGCGCTCCCTCGCGCGCGACATCCCCGCGTACAGGCCGTGGGCGTCCGCTCCGAGCCCGTGGACGTGGCACCGGTCGACCGTGGTGCCCTGGGCTGCGGCGATCGTGATCGCGTACCCGTGCGAGAGGTCGCCGCGCTCCAGGGCGACCGGGTCGATCCACGCCCGCTCGACTTCGCCTTCGCGGCGCCATTCGACCAGGGCGCCGCGCTCGGAGTCGACGTCGCGGACCAGGCCGCGGTAGCCGTTGAGCACGTCCGGGTCGTCACTGGTCCTGCTGCGGTAGTCGTTGGCGCGCACCCGCACCTGGTCCCCTGCGGCCAGGGACAGCTCGGTCCCGGCCACGGTGGTGAAGGAGACGTCGGGCCCTTGGAGGAGACCGCCGGCCCGGACACTCGCGCGGGCGCGTTCGTTGAGCGCGTCCACGTCGCGGTTGGTGGCGGCCACCATGAGCAGGCGCTCGACAGCGTCGTGCCCGTCGCCGTAGCGCTTGCGGTCGGCCCACCAGGCGGCCGCCATCTGGTCGTGGGCGGCGTCGGCGTCCCGGGTGGCGTGGACCAGGCCGTGCTCCCCCCACATCGCCAGCGCGGACCGGCGCGCGCCCGCACGCCACGTTTTGAGCGCGGCCTGGTCGACCGCGCGGCGCTGCCTGCGGTTCTCCGACAGGGCCAGCCCGTCCACGGCCTCGTGCACCTGGGCGAAGGACCCCCCGGCCGCCACAGATTTGAGCTGTTGGGGGTCGCCGACCAGCACCAGCTTCGTCTTGGTCCTGCCCGCCTCTTCGACCAGCAGGGCCAGGTCGCGGTCGCCGATCATCGCGGCCTCGTCCAGGACCAGGACGTGCACCCCGGCCAGGCCGGGCCCGTCAGTGATGCGCTGGCGCCAAGAGGCGACGGTGCGGGAGCTGATCCCCGCTTCGGCGCGAAGGCCGGCGGCCGCCACCGCGGCCACCGCTGCCCCTTCGACCCGGTACCCGTGCGTCTGCCACGCCGTGCGGGCCGCGCTCATGATCGTGGTCTTCCCGGCCCCGGCCACACCGAGCACGGCATCGATGCCGTGGCCTTGCCGGACCAGGCGCGCCACGACAGCGAGCTGCTCACGCGAGAGCGCGAACCCCTTCTGCCGCTGCCAGGACTTGAGGGCGTGGGTGGCGCGCACCTTGTCCACGACCCCCGAGCGGTCCGAGCGCCGGGAGCGGGCCGCGTCCATGATCGTCGCCTCGGCCGCGGGGATGTCCGCTGAGGTGTACCGGTCGGCGTGGGCCATGTGCACCGGCCCCGCCGCAGGAAGCGCCACGGCCAGCTCGTGGGCCAGGACGTGGTCGGTCAGCGCCTCCAGCATCGCCGCGTCGGGCAGACCCACCCCGAGCGCCCCGGCCACGTGCGCCATCACCTTCGCCCGGGTCACGACCTTGGTGTGGGCGGTCACCCCCCTCTCGGGATCCCACACCGCGGCCGTCAGCTCGTCGGGGGAGAGCGGCCCCTGGTCCGGGCCGCCCGGCGCCCGTCCGGCCGTGGGCGGCCCGGGGTCGCGTCCCAACGCGGTGGCGACGACCTGGCGGGGATCGTGCCCGAGCACCTCCGTGGCGCGCTCGTGCCAGGACTCGCGCTCGCTGGTGGGGGTGGAGGCGACCTTCGCCCGTGCGCTCGCCCGGGCCGCCGCCCGCCCCTGCGCCGGGGTGGCGCCCTCCCCGGCCACGGCACGGATCTGGCGTTGGCGGCGGGAGAACTCGCTCTTCAGCGCGGCGGGGATACCGACCACGTCCCACCGGCCCGTGCGGGCGTCGCGCTCGAACTCGATCCCCAGCTCCTCGCGGAGCTTGGCGCGCTCCAGGGCGCGGTAGAGCTCTCCGACCGCGGGGACGTGGCGCATCAGGTCCCGGCCGCCGGCGGCGATGGTCCGCCAGCGGCCGTCCTCCCCCTTGGCCATGTTCGCGATCATGACGTGGGTGTGCAGGTGCGGGTCGCCCGGCTGCCCGTCGACCGGGCGGGCGGTGCGGTGCACGGTCATCGTGCCGACGAACCCGCTGGTGTCCAGGCGCCGGGCCTGCTGGCCGTCGCCGTGGTGGCCGGCCATGGAGTAGCCGGTCCACTTCTGCAGGGCCGCGACGGACTCGCGCACGGCCTCCAGGTGGATCTCCTCCATCCGCGCGGCCACGTCCTCCGGCGCCAGGCCCTGCAAGACGCTGATGCCCTTGGGCCGGTCGAAGGTGACGTCATAGCCCATGACCCCGACCCGCACCCGCGCATCACGCTGGTCCCACGCCTTCTTCCACTCGGGGAGGCCGTAGACGCGGCGGGGGTCGATCCCGGCCGCGGCTGCCACCCGCGACAGGTCCGCCACGGGCGCGCGGTGGTGCTCCCCGTCGCGGACCAGGCCGCGCTCCAGGCGCCCGACCCGTTTGGCCGACCACGGGTCGGCGGCGACCAGCTCGGTGACGGACACGCCGCGTTCGGCGGCTGCGGTCTCCAGCGCCGCGACGAACGGAGCCGCGGGGAGCTTCGCTTCGGGCGCCACGGCCAGCTTCGGCTTCACGAGCTGCTCGCCGGTGTGCGGGTCGCGTCCGGCCAGTAGCTCGCGCATCTCTTCGACGTCGGCCGCGTCCTGCAGAACGGTGCCGGCCTCGATGCCGAACTCTCCCCAGCCGCCGCCGATGCGCTCGATCGGCCGGTCGCCCCCGTCGAGCCGGTAGGAAACGGCCACGTTCTCCGCGCTGACGGCGTCGGCACCGCACTGCTGAGCGAGACGGTAATCGCCCTGGTCGGGGTCATGGATGGGAGTCGCCATGGCCACCCGGCGACCCCTCCCTACCGGCCAGCGGCCGGATTCCTACGGGCCTGGAGGCCCGCTCCCCGTATCGGAGATACCTGCGTACTCATCTGTTGTCTGTAGGTCTCGGTGAGCATAGCGAAATAGGAGTCTGGTGGGTGTTTTTGGGGTCGGTGAGTTGGTCGGTTCGGTGGGTTTTGGGGGTCGGGTGTCGGCATGCTGATGGGCATGGATAAGGACCTCGAGCACGAACAGGGCTGGGTCGACGTGGTACTCGTCGGCGGACCAATGGACGGCACGGTTCAGCCGATGCCGCACGCATCGGTGTACGCCGACCCGGACCCGGGGGCGTACCTGATCCCCGACACGGACCTCAAGGCACCCGACGACGCCCCGGGCGCCCGGGCGGTCTACGAACCCGACCCGGCCCCGGCCGATCCGCTGCGGTGGATCTGGCGCGGCTGGGTCCCCTGATCGGGGTTATCCACAGGCGCACACGAGGGGCCTGGCGCCGGGGACCGGCGGGGCCGATCCTGGGTGTGCGGCCGGACGCTTCGGCTGCTGGAGCGGGTGACGCAGAAAGCCCCCCACATCAATGACGTGGGGGGCTTTCACATGCCGTCTACTCACGGACTCCGGAAGTTCAGGACTCACGGAGTACCGACATCAGGGACTCCCGTAGCTCGGTCTCGTCCTTGCCGGTCAGCGCGTCGCGGTGCTCCAGGAGCGCGGCGACGGCCACCCGGATCAGGGTGTTCTCGGTGATGCGCTCACCGCCGCCGCCCTCCTGGCGCTTGCGGCGCTGGAGGTCGCGGCGCAGGTCCGTCAGGGCCTCGATCTGCTCTTGCCACAGCAGCGCGTCCTTGCGCTCCAGGGTGGTCCACTTCGGGGCCGCGGGCGCGGCCTTCTTCTTCGCTCTGGGGGATGCCTTCGCTTTCGGGCGCGAGTGGTGGGCCAGGCCCGACCTCGGCGCGGACCGGGAACCTCCGGTCTCCGGAGCATCCGGACTCCCGGAGTCCGGTCCTTCGGGGGCCTTCTCGCGGCTGCGCAGCTCTCGGGCCGGGGCGGGCGGCGGGGGCGCCGGCACTGCGGCCTCCTCGGCGGTGTCCTCGGCCAGGAGGTCCTCCAGGCTCTTGCGTGCCATCACCATCAGCCTCCGCTCGCGATCCGTCCCAGCGCACGCTGGAGTTCGGCCTGCACTCGGGAGATGTCCTCGCGCATGTGGGCGCTGTACTTGCCGCGCCACTGGTAGACGGTCTTGTTCGCGGCCAGCGACTTGGGGTAGCCCACGTACTGGCGGATGAAGGACGCGAAGTAGGGGACGCCCCACTCGTCCAGCCGTTCGCGGGCCTCGGTCAGCCCATCCGCGCCGGCCCGGGAGTCGATGCGGTTGACCACGGCGGCGTGGGGCACCCCGGCCTCCTGCACGACCTGGGCGGTGCGCTGGGTCGGGTCGTAGGAGAAGGGCTCGTCCACGTACGGCAGGAGCGCGAAGTGGGAGTTGTCCACGACCTGCTTCAGGACGTCGCGGCCTTCCAGGGATCCGGGGGTGTCCACCAGGATCAGGTCGTACTCGCGCACCCGTGAGAGCTGGGAGAGCCTGGCCGGGTCCAGCTCGTGCACGACGTCGAACCCCGGGTTGGCCATCTTGTCCACCTCGTCTGCCGTGGACGCCTGCGGGTCGACGTCCACGACCAGGGCGCGGCCGGCGGAGTCGGCCACGGCGGCCGCCAACGACATCACGAGCGTGGATTTGCCTGCGCCGCCCTTCTGACTGCACACCGCGACGATCCAGGACGCCGCTCCGGTATCAGGCATGTCTGCTCCTCATGTGCTCTCCCAAGAGTCGGTGTGTGAGGAGGTCAGCCTACGGGAGCAGTCCCGGACTCCCGCTATACGGAACACCCGGAAAACCGGTTTCCCGGACTCCCGAAGTTCGGAAGTCTGGGAAACCCGGGATGTGGGCGCCTTCGTGGTCACCGCCCACCCATGCCCGCTCGTGCCCGGGCAGCAGGTCGACCGTGTCCACTCATGCCCGCCTCCGGTGGGCGGCGGCGCCCACCGGAGGCGGGCATGAGTGGGCGGTGACCACGAAGACAACGGATCGTTGCTCGATCTCTGGCCCTCGAAAGTCAGCGTGCCCACACCCGAACGGGCGGGCCGGGGGTCGCGCCCACCGGGAGTGGGCGCGGGGGGGTGAGCTGAGGCTTGGTGTCAAGCCAGCCTTGACGGTCCACCGGCCGAGGCGCGCAGCCGGTTGGGGTGTCGGTAAGGAGCGTGTCACCAGGTGCCAAGTAACCCGCGAGTAACTTACGGGTTCGCCGGACAACCCGCCCCAAGGCCCCCGAAGATTTTGAGGGGGCGGGGCGCGCAAGCGGCTGCGCGAGTGGGGCCTCCTTCGCCCGTGCGTGCAACCGGTGGTGCGCGCTGGGACTGAAGGGTCGTTCCGGCGCCGGAACGGGCGCCTCCCGCCCTGCCCCCGCTCCCGCCGGGCGCGGGGGCAGGGCGGGAGGACTACTGCATCTGGTGTCAAGTCAGTCTTGACCGTCCACCGGCCGTGCGGGACTGTGCACGGAGGACCACGGCGTCTCCCATCAGGATCCGCGCATCGGTGCGCAGGCCATGCTCGATCGGGTCACCCTCGCGCACTGATGCGCCGACCACTCCGAGTGCCATGGAGTTGGGCATGCCCCCTTGGGGGCGGGCGCCACCGCGAGCGGATGGACAGTGCCCGCTGGCGCCCGGCCACGGGTGGGCGCAACTCCTTGCGCGGCCGGGAGGCCGTCCGCTCGCGCGCGCAAGCGGTTGCGCATCGGGGCTTGGAGGCCGGTCCGGCGCAGGTGTCCGCGCCCGTTTCTGGGCCCGTTCTGGCCTCTGATATGCGAGCCTTACCGGTGTCGAGACGGACCGTCTCGCCTAGCGGGCATGAAAAAAACCGGCCCCGCGCAACCACTGGTTGCGCGGGGCCGGTTTCAGATTCTCGCCCTCGGATGAGGGGGCTACTCGTCGTCTTCGGAGGGCAGCGACCGCGGTGGTGAGCGGTCAGTCGGGGGTGATCTCGGTGATGTCGTCCAGGTGCCAGACCTTGCTGCTCTCGGGGTCGCCCCGGTCGATGTGCACGTAGCCGGGCCGGTTGGACGGGATGCGCAGGGTGCCCCGGTAGCTGCTGCCGGGCGCGAGGGAGGAGCTGGCCCAGACGTCCCGCCCCTCCAGGTGGCCGTAGCAGGCACGGGCGCGGGCCAGTGCTGCGGCGCAGACGCAGCGCACGGGTGAGGTCACGACCGACCTCCCAGCCAGTAGGCGCCGGGCGCGGTGGTGTAGGCGGCCTCGGCCACGGCCAGGTCGCCAGCGGTCAGGCCCGGCAGCCGTCCGGCCTCGTGGAGTAGCCGCAGCCAGACGGCCTCAATGCTCTCGTCGGGCTGGTCGGCCGCTTGGCCGCCGGAGCGGTAGTGGGCCAGGGTGACCTCGGCCAGGGCGTCGACTTCGTCGCGGCCGTAGAAGCGGGCGCCCTTGGTCTCACCGGGCGCCGCGACGACCTCTCCTTCGGCCTCAGCCACCCCCAGGTGCCAGTAGTGGCCTGCCAGCGGCTGGTGGGGGAGGGAAGCGCAGAGGTTGGGCAGGTGGCCCTCCCACACCAGCGAGGACCCGACGACGGCCAGCCCGACCTCCTCCTGGACTTCGGCGACCAGGGCCTCAGCGACCGATTCGTGGGCATCTCGGACATGTCCCGCGACGGGCGCGGTGCCCTTGGGCCACCAGCCGCGGGTGACCATCAGCATCCGGTCGGCCTGGTCGGTGATGATGACGCCCACGGATGTGCCGCAGCAGCGTTTCGCGGCCTTCGTGGTGGTGTTGCGCGTGCTCATACTGGTCGTGCTCCGTTCGGAGTAGGCGCGGCCCGCCCCGGGTCCTTGGGCGGATGAGGGGCGGGCCGCGTGTGTGGTGGACCGGGCGGTCCCCCCGCCCACCCCGCGCACATCGCGGGGCGGGCAGAGGCACCGGCGGTTCAGAGCGTCAGCAGCCAACCGAGGGCGATGAGGGCGAGCAGGGTTGCGACCGTCCCTCCAGCTACGAGCACCAGGCCCTCCAGGACCGTGCGCACCGCCTCCCGGGCGGAGACAGGCGGGCGGCGTTCGACTGTGACCAGGTCCAGCAGAGCCAGAGCGACCTCGTGGGGTTCGGCAGGGCGGATCCGGTAACGGCGGTGCGGCACGGGACTCTCCTTCGTTGTGGAAGCGGAAGGGGCGGGACCGTGCGGTCCCGCCCCGGTGTGGCCCGCTGGTGTCAGGGACGGGTCAGCGGGGGGTCGCCACGGACACCTGGACCGTGTCGCCGTCGTAGCCGTACACCCCGCGTCCGGGCTCCTGGCGGCCGTCGGGGGCGGTGTAGCCGGGCAGCACAGCCCGGGTCAGGGAGTGGTAGGTGTGGCCCAGGGCCAGGTACTGGCCCGCACCGAGCAGGTGCTCGCGCACCTTCGCGCTTCCCAAGTGGGCCGCATCGAGTGAGGTCACACGCACCACGACGGAGGCCCGCAGCCGCTCAGCGCGCTCCAGCAGTCGCTCCCACCCAGCAGGGTCGGTGCGCAGCGCCCGGTCGCCGTCGACCAGGAGCACCATGTGCGGCTCGGCCGGGTCGGCGTCGGCGCCACCGGCCCAGGACAGCCCGCCGCGCAGGGCGTCCTTGGTGGTCCACCACTCGTAGGGGAGCAGCTCCCCCCACGCGGGATCGAGGTAGTCGGCGTAGTACAGGTCCACGGCCACGGTGTAGACCTCGACAGGGGCGGCCTGGGCGGCGGCGCTCAGGCGCACCAGGGCGGTGGTGCCGCCGGATCCGGCGGGGCCGACGACGACCCCGTGCTGGGGACGGCCGCTCTCGTCGGTCAGGTGCCAGGAGACGGTCTCGCCCTCGGTGCCGGCACCGAGGGGCAGTGTGATCGCCGTGGTGGTGGTCGTGGCGGGCATGGTGGTCTCTCCTTCGTTGGTTGTGCAGTGGTGCAGTGCACAGGCCCCCGCCCGGGCCGGTGTGGCCCTGGGCGGGGGTTGGTCGAGGTCAGGGCGGTGCACAAGCTCGTTGTGCACCGCCGTTGTGCAGCCGGTGTCAGGCCGCGCGGGGCGGGGCCAGACCCAGGACGCCGCGGTCGGCCTCCACGACCAGGCCGCGCTCGATGAGGACGTCGCGGGCGTTGTAGACCGCGCGGCGGGAGCGGCCGATCACCTCGGGGATGTCGCTGGTGCGGGTGATGCCGTCGCGGATCGCCTCCAGCACCGCGGCCTGGACCGGGGTGAGCCCGGAGATGTCGAGCAGGTCCTCGTCGTCCTCGGCCTCCATGGCCACCAGGTCGGCCAGTGAGGGCACCACCTGCAGCGTGGGGACGTCGAAGGCGGCCGCCGCGGTGGACGCCACCGCGACCGGAGCCCCGACGGCGGGGCCGTCGCCGAACAGGAAGTCGTCGATGTCGACGGCGCCGCGTTTGAGCGCGGCGATCTCGGCCGCCGATGCCGAAGCCTTGGCTTCGGCGGTGATCTCGCGCCGGCGCTGGTAGGCGTTCGACTGGTACATGTCGATGACGGTGGCCGAGTCCTCCTCCAGGGGGCGGACGGGGTAGCGGGCCAGGTCGGTGCGGAAGTCCTCCTGGTAGGCGGCGCGGAAGGTGGCCGCGCGGGAGTGCTTGGCGCCGGAGGCGTCGGTGGTCTCCAGCGAGTAGGCGTAGCCGCCGTCATCGGGCAGCTTGGAGGGGTCAGCGGAGAAGTTCGGCAGGATCCCCGCGCTGATGCGGTTGGTGGAGAACATGACCACGCCGTTGCCCCGCAGCAGGGAGCTGCGCAGCGGGCCGGAGTTGCCGAAGGCCTTCAGGGTGGTGTCCTGGGAGGCGCAGATCAGCGCGACCCCGACCTTGCGGCCGGTGCGGCCGATCAGCTCGGCCAGGGCGGCGTTGGTCATGGACGCGAAGCCGCCGGCCTTCTTGTCGCGGACGTAGTCGGTGAGCACCAGGTGGGACTCGTCGATGATCAGTACCAGGCCCGGCCGGTCCGGGCTGGGGGTGAACCCCTTGGCCTGGGCGGCCTTGTTCTGCATCTGGCGCATCTTCATGACCGCGCACGCCGCCTCCAGGGCCTGGCGGGCCTTGGCCGGGGACTCCGAGCAGTCCCAGTCGGCGTTGGCGCCCACCAGCGGGGAGGACGCGCCCTCCTGGCCGTCCAGGTACCAGTACGCGGTGGTGCCGCTCGCGAGCAGACCCAAGGCGATGAGGTTGAGCAGCTCGGACTTGCCCGACCCGGTGTCACCGAAGACGTAGCCGCCGTACAGCGAGTTGGGGCGGTAGACCTTCCAGGTTTTGACCCCGACCCCGTCGGCGTAGGGCCCCAGCGTGATGTCGCCGGACTCGGCGTCCCACAGCGGCTGCTCGGCCACCACCGGGCCCTTCTCGTCGTGGGTGACGGGCACCCCGTCCGCCACCGGCGAGTCCAGAGTGACCCGCAGCACCGCCCGGGTCGGGCGGCCCGAGGGGTGGCGCTCCAGGCTGATCATCGGCGCGTCCACGTCGATCGCGGTGCTGATCGCGGTGAGCTTGGACCGGAGTTCGGCCAGGCCGCCCCCGCCCGGACGCAACACCACGGTCCACTGGTGGCCGTGGCGGGTGCGCTCGTAGTCGGCCAGCGAGGTGCCCGCCAGCGGCTTGCCCTCGGCGGCCAGGTTCTCCGCCCAGGCCGCGGCGATGTGGTCGGCGTCCTCAGCCTCCACGACCGCCGCCTCCAGTGCCGGGGCCTGTTCGGCCGGGTAGCCGATCCGGTGGATGCGCCACCAGTGCGCGCTCAATGCCAAGAACGCGGCCAGCCCGGACGTGGCCAGGGCATGCGGGGCGTCGAAGGAGATCAGCAGCGAGGCGGTCAACCATGTCCAGGCGGCCGATCCGAGAAGGACCATGCGCAGCGGGTGGGAGCGCAGCCACTCCCCGGCCTCGCACCACCACCCCTTGCGGCGGGAGCGCACCAGGGCCAGGACCCCGGCCACGAGCGCGCCGGTGCCGGCCGCGCACGCCCACGGCCCCACCGCGAGTTCGGCCACCTGCTGGATGAGCGCGGTGGCCACCACGGCGGAAGCGGCCACCCAGGGCTGGTACTGCAACCGCAGCCGGGTGCGCAGCGCGTCGGCCTCCACCGCGCGCAGCCGCGCAGCGAACCCCTGGCCCGCTTTGGTGGTGCACGCGGACTCGGCCGGGGCCACCTTCTCCAGGGCCTGGGCCAGGGTGGCCTCGAAGTCGGCGCGCAGCGCCTGCTCCATCGCCGGGTCGGCGGCGGTCTTGCGGGTCTTGGTCGTGGTGGTCTGGGCCATCGGGTCTCCTCCTCCAGGGCGCTCTCGCCGGGCTCAGGACACCCACGACGCGTGGTCGTGTGGGTGTCCTCAACCCCCGAGATCGGTAACAGGGCGTGATGCGGTGGGGTGTTGTGCAGTCGTGCACTCGAAAGCGCCCCGACCCCTTCTGAGGGGCCGAACGGGGCCGAAAATCGGGGCATACCGGACAGTGCACGGGGGTTGTGCACTGCTTCCGGAGCGGTTGTGCAGTCGGTTTGTGCACCGACTGCACAACACGCAGAGTGAAAAACCAGGGAGCCCGGGCGGCCCCCTGGTGGGGCCGCCCGGCGGGGCGGATCTACCGGCCGGCGTTGGTGGAGACGTAGTCCTTGTCGCCCGCGTCGGGGTTGGCGTCGTACTGCTCCTGGACGCTGACCATCTTCTGCAGCTCCGCGTCCAGGACCTCGGCGGCGGCCTTGACCTGATCCATCGCATCCATCAGCTGCTGGGCGTAGCCGACCACGGCGGCGCCGACTCGGCCGTTCTCCATGGCCTGGACCACGGCCTCGGTGGTGTTGATGTTGGCGACACTGGTCTCCAGCACGCCCTTGGCGAAGGCCTTGGCGCCGTCCAGGCCGATGGCCTCGGTGGTCTCGTTGCTCATCTGGGTGTCCTCCTGATTGGTGCCGCCGGTGGCGGTGAACGGAACGGTGGTGATGTCGGGTTCGGTGGTCTCGGGGTCGCCGATCTCGGCGTCGGGGCTGTCTTCCTCAGGGCCTATCGGGGTGGCGTCCCAGGGCGCGCCAGAGGCCCCCCTCGGTGCCTTTTCGGGGCCGGAACGGCGCTGGTGCTCCTCGCGGACCCGCTGGCGCTGCCCGCTCAGGCGGCCCCGCTCACCGGCGTCGTCGTTGCGGCTCTCGGGGTTGCGATCGTTCTCCATCCGCCACAGGTCGCGTTCGGCGTCGGTCAGGTCCTCCCACGCCATGCGGCGGCCGTAGCGCTCGGGGGTCTCCCACGCCATGTAGCGCCCGGGCCTCACCCGGGGGTCGGTCTCCTCCTCCTGGGCGGGGTCGGCGTCCCGGGCGGTCCGGCGGGCCTGGCGGCGCTCGTCCCAGCGGCGCCCGGCCTCGTCCTCGACGTCGTCCCACCACGCCCACCGGGCCCGGGCGGCCTCGCGCTTCTTGGCGGCCTTGTCCGGCCAGCGCTCGCGGTGGCGTTCGGTGGCCTCGTTCCAGGAGTCGGCCCACACGGTGCGCGCCCACCCCCGAAACCCCTCCGAGGGCTTGAGGTCGGCGCGGGCGGCCTGGGCCTCCCTCTCGCGGATGCGCGCCATCCGCCGCAAGTGGCTCGGGGGGACGGTGCCCTTCCAGGCGTGGATCACGGCCTCTGTGCCCTTGCCGAGCACGGCGGTGAAGACGGCCCATGCGAAGAACAGCTCGAACACGGCCGCTCACCGGCCCATCGAGGACAGGGCCGACTCCACACCGGTGCCCAGGCCGCTCACCAGGTCCAGCGGGACCAGGAAGGGGCCGGCGGCCAGCAGGAACAGCACCGGGGCGAGGAAGCCGATGATGATGTTGTGCTTCTTGATCCCCTTCTCCTTGAAGTCGAAGAAGAGGAAGACGCTGGCCAGAGCGGCGAGCACCAGGTTGACGGCCACCCACGGGGCGACCTGGTCCAGCTGCGACAGCAGCGGCCCGCCGAACTCAGCGATGGGGTAGGCCACGCTGAACCCGGCGATGACCGCGCACGCGAGCATGAACCGGTTGAACTTCTTCTTGATCCACATGCCGATCGTGATCCCGAGCGCGATCGCGCCCAGGACGCTGAAAGTGGTCCACATGGCAGGGGCTCCTTTCTCTGGAAGGACGTGTGTGCAGGTCAGGCGGACAGGCCGAGCAGCGACCAGGTTGCGGTGATCGGCCAGGCCGGGATGCGGATCAGGACCGCGACGGTCTCGGGGACGTAGGGGAGTTGGTAGGCCAGCGAGATCAGCACCAGCGCCACCACCCACCGGGAGGGGCGCTCGCCCACCCACTCGATGGCGTAGGCCGCCGCCGACGTGGGGAAGGACACGCCCCAGAACGCGGCCTGGGCCGCGGTGCGGTGCCAGCCCGTCTTGGGGCCCCACAGCCCCTCGCGGGCGTAGGCCAGCTGCTTGGACAACGACGGCCGGTCCTCGGACCAGATCTGCGGCGGCACGAACGAGGCCCGCGCCCACCCGCCCAACCGCTCGCCCAGGCCGGGGCCGACCTTGACCGGGACCTCCTCCTCGGCCGGGTCCGTCTCGGCGGGGGCCGCGGGCGGCTCAGGGGCGCGCTCGGGGGCCGGCGGGGCGGTCATGGCTACGGGCGCCCGGCCCTGGTCGCTGGCCTGGGCGGGAGCGTCGGTGTCCGGGGTGTTGGGGACCCCCCACAGGGAGGGGGCCCGGGACGGATCGCGGCGGCTCATTCAGACCTCCAGGTCGTCGCCGAACAGCGCGGGCTGCTCGGTCTCGGTGGCAGGGTGTTCTTCGGCCAGGTGCTCGTCGGCCTGGTCGGCGGCCAGCGGGCGGGTGCGCAGCAGGTCGCCACGCCATCCGCAGGAGCAGCGCGGCTGGTGCAGCGTCCACTCGGGGACCGGCACGGGCTCGATGCGGGTGCGGTGGCTCATGCGGCCACCTCCAGGCCCGCGATGCTCAGGCCCTCGGCCCTCAGCTGGGCTTTGGTGCGCAGGTCGGGGTCGCGGGCCCATCCCCACGGGTAAGTGGGGACGCCGTAGCGCGATCCGGTGGGGTCGTAGAACGGGAAGAGGGCGGCCACAGGTTCTCCTTCCTGGTCAAAGAGGGGGAAGGGCCGCCACACGCGGGGTGTGACGGCCCTGGTGTGGCCCCGTCTGCGGGCGGGGCACGGCTTCGAGGCAGTGGCGGGGCGATCGGGACCTCCTTCGCGGGTGAGGGGGTGTGCGGATGGGCGTGGGGCCGCTCGCACGAAGAAGGCGCTCGCAGGCGCGGAAGCCGGTGCGTCGCCATCTGGTGCGTCACGGACCCCGGAGTAGTGAGCAGACCCGCCCCGCAGGACGGGCCGGGCGGATCTGCTCACCCGCCGGGGCGGGTGGCCGGCCCCCGCAGCGCGGGGGCCGGGATCGGTTACTCAGCGGACTGGTTGGCCTTGAACCCCTCGGGGTGGACCGGGAAGGAGTTGGACCACAGCCAGGTGCGGTGCTTGCGCACGGCCGTGCGCGACAGCTCCAGGTCCTCGGCCAGCTTCGTGTTGGTCACCCGCACCCCGGCCTCGTTGGCGGGGTCGGTGATGGCCTGCAGCACCCGCAGGCAGTTGCCCGTGGGCTCAGGCCGCTCGTGCTGGTCAGAGACGGTGGAACCCCCCTGGAACCCGGGGGTTCCACCCGGGGTTCCGCCCGCCTCGGACGGGGTGCCGGTCGGAGCGTGCGGACCCTGCGCCAGAGCCGCGGTGCCGCCCTCGGTGGGCGGCTGGGAGCGGTTGAGCATCGCGGCCAGGGCGTCGGTGCCCCGGTCGGCCAAAGCAGCGATCTGCTCGTCGGCCAGCCCCGCGAGGATCCGGCGGACCCGCTCGACCTCGTCCACCTCGGTCTCGCCCTGGCGGTCCCGGGCGGGGACGTCCTCGGGCGTGGGGATGTGCGCGCCGGCGGCCCGGGTGCGCAGCTCCTCGCGCGCCCGCTCCCAGTCGCCGCCCTGCCACGCCTGCACGTTGGACCGGACGGTCTCGGTCACCGCGACCGAGACCCGCGCCGCCGACACCGACGACACGGCGGCCGCGACGGCACCGAGCACGCCGATCAGCCCGAGCCACCCGGTGGCCACGACCAGGCCGGCGATGTTGACCAGGACCGAGACGGCCAGCAGCGCGATGATCTGGCGGCCCATGAACACCAGCGCCGCCCGGCCCTCCGCGGAGAGCTTGCTGCCCTTGTGGCGTTCGGCCAGGGTGGCGCGCTGGGAGATCAGCCGCACCACCCGCATGGTCAGCACCACCTCGGCGGCCACCGCGACCAGCGGCGCGGTCCACCACGTCAGCGAGGTGAGGGCGACCAGCAGCGCGGCGATGCCCACCGCCGACAAGGCGCTGCCCACGATCGCGTTGGCGAACTCCTCCTTGCGCCAGCCGCGGACCGCGCGGGTCAGCGCCGTGGCGGCGGCGGCCGGGGAGGCCTCGGCCTCGAACTCGCGGATCGTGGCCAACTGGGCGGTGGCCTCGTCCGCGTCGGCCAGGCCCTCGGCCACAGCGCGCTCGGAGCGGGCGCCCGCCGCTGTGGCGCGGTGGCGGCGCTGGGCGATCTGGTCCAACAGCACCTGGTGGGCGTCGCGTGCGGTCAGCCGCTCGCGCTCGAAGTCCAGGGCGATCTTCTCGCGGGCGGTGGCCGTGCGCTCGGTGTTGAGCGTGTCCAGCGCGGCCGGGTTGGCGTAGGGGGTGTCCAGGTGGGTGGTGTCGACCTGGGCCAGCTGGTCGGCGGCCTGGGCCTGGGCGGCGTAGGCGTCCACGACCTCATCGAGGTCGACGTCCTGGGCGGTCTCGATCGGGGCCGGCACCCCGGTCCGGGACGCCTTCTTCTTGTTGCGGTTCACGGTCAGCCCTCCTTCGGGGCACGGCGCGGGTGGCGGACGGGTTCGGGCAGGGGGTGCTCGGCGTGGATCAGGTCGCGGCCGCCGGTGGCGGTCAGGAGCACGGCCGTGACGGTGCACAGCACCGCGAGCGCGGCCAGGAACAGCACGGTGCTCATTTGGCCGCTCCGCAGTGGCAGACCCAGGACGCGCGGAAGACTTCCCACGTCATCGGTTGACCGCAGTGGGTGGGCGGGGCCATGCGGGAGAGCAGTCGGCGGATCATGCGGCCCGCACCTCCTGCTCCCCGTCGTCGCCGGCGGCGGGCACCAGGGCCAGCAGCGCCGCGTGGAACTCCTCGGCCGGGGTCGGGGACCGGTCGGCCAGGACCGCGTCGACCGGACGGACACGGGGCCGGCCGGTGGGGGTGTCGGCCAGCGGGACCAGACGGGCCTCGTCGGCCAGGAGCTCGCGGACCTCGACCGCGACGGCCGGGTCGTCCCAGCCCTCGTCGGCCAGGGTGTCCGCGACGTCCCAGGACGGGTGCTCCCAGGGGTCGGATCCGACCAGCGCGCTGGTGTCGGCGT